>NZ_WIBH01000020.1:0-3469 GCF_009495795.1 Flavobacterium sp. LMO6
TCCCATCGAGACGATATATTGAAAACAAAAAAGCCTGTCTAAATTAGACAGGCTTTTCAAAAGAAAGGCGGCGACATACTCTCCCACATAACTGCAGTACCATCTGCGCAATCGGGCTTAACTTCTCTGTTCGGAATGGGAAGAGGTGAGCCCCGACGCAATAACCACCTTAAGAGGTTATAATTGCTTTGGACAATTATTTCCAAAGTTAATTATCAATTATAAATTGTTAATTATCAATTGGACAATATCTTAACATACTGAGATAAATAAATTTAAAGAAAGTTTCTCTGCGTCCGCCTCGGCGGACGCAGATTTATACATAAGCTAACGGGTTATTAGTACTACTCGACTATGACATTACTGCCTTTACATCTATAGCCTATCGACCTAGTCATCTTCTAGGACCCTTAAAAGAAATCTCATCTTGTGGTGGGTTTCGCGCTTATATGCTTTCAGCGCTTATCCCTTCCCAACGTAGCTACTCTGCAGTGCTCCTGGCGGAACAACAGATACACCAGCGGTTAGTCCAATTCGGTCCTCTCGTACTAGAATCAGATCCACTCAAATTTCTAACGCCCACAGTAGATAGAGACCGAACTGTCTCACGACGTTCTGAACCCAGCTCGCGTGCCACTTTAATGGGCGAACAGCCCAACCCTTGGGACCTTCTCCAGCCCCAGGATGTGACGAGCCGACATCGAGGTGCCAAACCCCCCCGTCGATATGAGCTCTTGGGGGAGATCAGCCTGTTATCCCCGGCGTACCTTTTATCCTTTGAGCGATGGCCCTTCCATGCGGAACCACCGGATCACTATGCTCTACTTTCGTACCTGATCGACCTGTATGTCTCTCAGTCAAGCTCCCTTATGCCATTGCACTCTACGCACGGTTACCAAGCGTGCTGAGGGAACCTTTAGAAGCCTCCGTTACTCTTTTGGAGGCGACCACCCCAGTCAAACTACCCACCAAACAATGTCCCCCGTTATACGGGGTTAGGCCTCAGACAAGCAAAGGGTGGTATTTCAACAATGACTCCACAACGCCTAGCGACGCCACTTCATAGTCTCCCACCTATCCTACACATCACGTGTCCAAGGTCAATATTAAGCTATAGTAAAGGTGCACAGGGTCTTTTCGTCCCACTGCGGGTAAGCGGCATCTTCACCGCTACTACAATTTCACCGAGCTCATGGCTGAGACAGTATCCAGATCGTTACACCATTCGTGCAGGTCGGAACTTACCCGACAAGGAATTTCGCTACCTTAGGACCGTTATAGTTACGGCCGCCGTTTACTTGGGCTTCATTTCAATGCTTCTCCGAAGATAACATCTCCACTTAACCTTCAAGCACCGGGCAGGTGTCAGGCCCTATACTTCATCTTACGATTTTGCAGAGCCCTGTGTTTTTGATAAACAGTCGCCTGGATCTTTTCACTGCGGCCAGCATTGCTGCTGGCGACCTTTCTCCCGAAGTTACAGGTCTATTTTGCCTAATTCCTTAGCCATGAATCTCTCGAGCACCTTAGGATTCTCTCCTCAACTACCTGTGTCGGTTTACGGTACTGGTACTTATAATCTAAGTTTAGAAGATTTTCTTGGCAGCCTTTAGGTACACTATCACTTTGTCCGAAGACTCCGTGTACTATCGCATTTCACCAGTCCCAGCGGATTTGCCTACCGGGCCTATAGCTAAGTGCTTTAACGAACTATTCCGTCAGTTCGCGGTACTTTCACCACTGCGTCTCTCCATCACAATTATAAGTAGTACGGGAATATTAACCCGTTGGCCATCGACTGTCCCTTTCGGGTTCGCCTTAGGACCAGACTAACCCACAGCTGATTAGCATAGCTGTGGAAACCTTAGTTTTTCGGTGTGCGGGTTTCTCGCCCGCATTATCGTTACTTATGCCTACATTTTCTTTTCTAAACAGTCCAGCATGACTCACATCACACCTTCGACCCAGTTTAGAATGCTCCCCTACCACTTACGTAAAACGTAAATCCATAGCTTCGGTAATATGCTTATGCCCGATTATTATCCATGCTCGTCCGCTCGACTAGTGAGCTGTTACGCACTCTTTAAATGAATGGCTGCTTCCAAGCCAACATCCTAGCTGTCTGGGCAGACAAACCTCGTTATTTCAACTTAGCATATATTTGGGGACCTTAGCTGATGGTCTGGGTTCTTTCCCTCTCGGACATGGACCTTAGCACCCATGCCCTCACTGCTGGTAAACATTATATAGCATTCGGAGTTTGTCAGGAATTGGTAGGCGATGAAGCCCCCGCATCCAATCAGTAGCTCTACCTCTATATAACTTATACCCAGCGCTGCACCTAAATGCATTTCGGGGAGTACGAGCTATTTCCGAGTTTGATTGGCCTTTCACCCCTACCCACAGGTCATCCGAAGACTTTTCAACGTCAACCGGTTCGGACCTCCACTATGTGTTACCACAGCTTCATCCTGCCCATGGGTAGATCACACGGTTTCGCGTCTACCATTACTGACTAAAGCGCCCTATTCAGACTCGCTTTCGCTACGGATCCATACCATAAGTACTTATCCTTGCCAGCAACGGTAACTCGTAGGCTCATTATGCAAAAGGCACGCCGTCACCCCACGAAAGGGCTCCGACCGCTTGTAAGCGTATGGTTTCAGGATCTATTTCACTCCGTTATTCACGGTTCTTTTCACCTTTCCCTCACGGTACTGGTTCACTATCGGTCTCTCAGGAGTATTTAGCCTTAGCGGATGGTCCCGCCAAATTCACACAGGGTTTCACGTGCCCCGCGCTACTCAGGATACCACTATCTATATCTTCTCTTACCCATACAGGACTATCACCCTCTTTGGTTTACCTTTCCAGGTAATTCCGGTTCAATCCGCATAGAATGTCGTGGTCCTACAACCCCAACATTGCCGTAACAACATTGGTTTGGGCTAATCCGCGTTCGCTCGCCACTACTTACGGAATCACTTTTGTTTTCTTCTCCTCCGCCTACTTAGATGTTTCAGTTCAGCGGGTTTGCTCTCCTATCGGAGTGACATGTCTTCAACATGCCGGGTTGCCCCATTCAGGTATCTACGGATCAATTCGTGTGTGCCAATCCCCGTAGCTTTTCGCAGCTTATCACGCCTTTCATCGCCTCTGAGAGCCTAGGCATCCCCCATACGCCCTTATTTTGCTTATGTGCCGCCTAATTTTATAAATAAAACTAGGACTTTCTTTATAAATACATGATAAATCACGCATCTACTGTACTTTCTACTTTTTAAATATTTTTATCTCAATATGTCAATGAACTTTAAAAGTATTAAGATTTTTGTATTAAGAATTAAGACTTGCGTCTTGATACTTGATACTATCTTCTTGATACTATCTTGTGGAGAATATCGGAGTCGAACCGATGACCTCCTGCGTGCAAGGCAGGCGCTCTAGCCAGCTGAGCTAATCCCCCAAT
>NZ_WIBH01000020.1:3602-5970 GCF_009495795.1 Flavobacterium sp. LMO6
CCTTACTAAGTAAAACATTGTAGTCCCGCCCAGACTCGAACTGGGGACCCCTACATTATCAGTGTAGTACTCTAACCAGCTGAGCTACGAGACTCTGTTTTTACTTATTTGTATTATTTGAATTAACAGCGAGAGTAATACTTAACGTATTGTAAAGGTAGCTTCTCGTTTCTTCTCTAGAAAGGAGGTGTTCCAGCCGCACCTTCCGGTACGGCTACCTTGTTACGACTTAGCCCTAGTTACCAGTTTTACCCTAGGCAGCTCCTTGCGGTCACCGACTTCAGGCACCCCCAGCTTCCATGGCTTGACGGGCGGTGTGTACAAGGCCCGGGAACGTATTCACCGGATCATGGCTGATATCCGATTACTAGCGATTCCAGCTTCACGGAGTCGAGTTGCAGACTCCGATCCGAACTGAGATAGGTTTTGTAGATTCGCTCCTGCTCGCGCAGTGGCTGCTCTCTGTACCTACCATTGTAGCACGTGTGTGGCCCAGGACGTAAGGGCCGTGATGATTTGACGTCATCCCCACCTTCCTCACAGTTTACACTGGCAGTCTCGTTAGAGTTCCCGACATGACTCGCTGGCAACTAACGACAGGGGTTGCGCTCGTTATAGGACTTAACCTGACACCTCACGGCACGAGCTGACGACAACCATGCAGCACCTTGTAAATTGTCCGAAGAAAAAACTGTTTCCAGTCCTGTCAATCTACATTTAAGCCCTGGTAAGGTTCCTCGCGTATCATCGAATTAAACCACATGCTCCACCGCTTGTGCGGGCCCCCGTCAATTCCTTTGAGTTTCACACTTGCGTGCGTACTCCCCAGGTGGGATACTTATCACTTTCGCTTAGCCACTCAGATTGCTCCGAACAGCTAGTATCCATCGTTTACGGCGTGGACTACCAGGGTATCTAATCCTGTTCGCTCCCCACGCTTTCGTCCATCAGCGTCAATCGTTTGTTAGTAACCTGCCTTCGCAATTGGTATTCCATGTAATATCTAAGCATTTCACCGCTACACTACATATTCTAGTTACTTCACAAAAATTCAAGCCTTACAGTATCAATGGCAGTTTCCTAGTTGAGCTAGGAGATTTCACCACTGACTTATAAGGCCGCCTACGGACCCTTTAAACCCAATGATTCCGGATAACGCTTGGACCCTCCGTATTACCGCGGCTGCTGGCACGGAGTTAGCCGGTCCTTATTCTTACAGTACCGTCAAGACGCTACACGTAGCGTTGTTTCTTCCTGTATAAAAGCAGTTTACACACCATAGATGCTTCTTCCTGCACGCGGCATGGCTGGTTCAGGCTTGCGCCCATTGACCAATATTCCTCACTGCTGCCTCCCGTAGGAGTCTGGTCCGTGTCTCAGTACCAGTGTGGGGGATCTCCCTCTCAGGACCCCTACCCATCATTGTCTTGGTAAGCCGTTACCTTACCAACTAACTAATGGGACGCATGCTCATCTTATACCGTTGGAACTTTAATTATCAAATGATGCCATTCAATAATACTATGGGGCATTAATCCAAATTTCTCTGGGCTATTCCCCTGTATAAGGTAGATTGCATACGCGTTACGCACCCGTGCGCCGGTCTCAAGTTCCGAAGAACTCTACCCCTCGACTTGCATGTGTTAGGCCTGCCGCTAGCGTTCATCCTGAGCCAGGATCAAACTCTTCATCGTATATTGTTTGTTAGATAAATCTAACTTATGTTTCGATTCAAGTCGCTAGTCTTTTTCAATGTATTCGAAAAATCTTACTCTCTCTTATTTTCAAACTTGTATTGCTACAAATTTGTGCTGTCAATTCAATATGTCTATGAACGTGTCATTCTTTTTTTGTTCGCCTCTCATTCGATTAGCGGGTGCAAAAGTACAACTCTTTTTTAATCTGGCAAGCTTTTTTGAAAAAATTTTTTGATTATTTTTTCACAACCACTTTGCCAATATTTTTAAGAACTTATACTTCCCAATTCTTTCGTTTCGGGTCGGCAAAGATACTACCTTTACTTTCTATTATCCAAATCTTTTTTTAACTTTTTTTAAAGTTTTTTTGATTTGCTTAATCCTCAGTTTGTGTATGAACTTCTTCCTTAATGCGGGTGCAAAAGTAGGAATCTTTTTTATTCTCACAAGCCTTTTTAATTCTTTTTTTATTCTTTTTTTTGACGCTTTTCTTAACTCTCTGATAACAAGGATTTAATATAGAAAGTTTTTTTGAGCTTTAACCACTAAGTGTGTAAATAAAGCGTAATGGTCGCAATGGAGGTGTTGGAAGGTTTTGTTTTATACTATATATATGTATGGTTTTAGGTTGTGTGAAGTTGTACACAGAGATTCACCGAGTTTTTTTTTAT
>NZ_WIBH01000021.1:0-5661 GCF_009495795.1 Flavobacterium sp. LMO6
CAAAGTTTATCGACAAAGTTCGGTTCAGGTTTCAATTATCACGCAAGATTTTTCGGAAACAATTTCAATAAATTTCTTTTGAAAAAATAGGAGAGAAGCCTTCAGCGTAAGTTCGGAAAATATGTTGCCTACAACGTTATGTGGCTTGCTTTCAGTGGCGTTGAACCAGCACCAAGCCATTACAAATATAACAAAACATTCCATTCAGCAGCGGATTTTCCGTAGGAAAATCCGGAAGTAGCCATTGAAGCAAACCGCTGTTGTACACTGTTTTTATCTTATTATTATTCCGTAAAGACCTTCTAAACGTTCAATTATTTCGCCTGATAATGAATTGATAATTAACACTTCGGTTTTTCCAGTATCTTTTCCGATTATATTTTTAGATTTTGTTAGAACATTTTCTACTCTGTAAACGTAAGAGTTTGTTTCTTTATTAAAAATTAGAATTGGTTCATTTATTTTTATTCCTGATTCTTTAAAGTTTTCAATACCAATTTTAAGAGCTTCCTGTTTTGTTATAAAATCACATTTTCTGTTTTCTAATAAAAATTGCGGAATAAAACTTAGGTTTATTGGTTCAATTAAATTAAGGTTTTTATCAAGTTTTAGCCAAGTACCGTTTGTCAAGTCTTCTACTTCTGGAAAGTTAAAATGATATAAAATCCAAATCTCTTCAACGTTTTTGTTTAATTTCGTTTTATGTGTAAAACCTCTGTGCGAATAGTATTTTCCATTTTTATATTTTTGATAAGAACCAGTGTAACCTTTAAAATATTTAATAATTTCAGGGTTAACATTTAATGATAAAATGCTATCTGCAATTTTTAAAACATCTTTAGTTTTATGCCTTTGAGCATTTAGGTTTTGACTAAAAAAGAAAGTCAGAAAGATTATTGAAAGAAAATGTTTTATCGTTATTGTCATTTTAAAATAGTGTACAACGTTCCGGCGCTTGGCGAGGTTGCGAAGTTCGGAACCGATTATTTTCTATCAAAGATAAAATTTCTTGCGAGAAATAAACGTGAATTTACTACAAAATTCGCAATCTTGCCAAACGCCTGTTGGTGGCAGTTTTTATTTTTGTATTCCTGTCTTTTTGTTTTGGGAAATGTAGTAAAACTGTTTTCAATATTTTCAATTGTCAAGAATGGATTAAATAAAACTGTAAACAAATAAATGAGAAGTTATTTTCTTATTTAGAGTTTACGTCAATTTGGAATAAACTTACTGTTGCGTTGTCATAATGTGCTGGAAGTCCTTCAGTGGTTTTAAGTTTCAATAAGCCTAAAAACTCAAAGCCGCATTTTGAGTAATAGTTAATTAATCCAGAATTATCGCCAACAGTATCCATTCTTATGAATTGTTTTTGATTTTCTTTGGCATAATTCTTTGCCCATTCTACAATTTGACCCACTAAATTTTGTCCGCGAAAATCAGGATTTGTTGCTATGCGGTGAATGTAAACAGCTGGATCTTCGTTACGTTCCTCCCAAATTTGTGGATCATTAAATGTTGTCGCCCACACACAAGCAATTTTACCTTCTGAAACAATTTTCCATTGTCTGTTTTCTGAAATTTCAGTTTCAATAAGTTCTCTATCAAATTCTGGCCAATGGTTGGTAAATCTTGTCTTCTGAAAATCAGTGGCGATTTTGTATAAACGGAAAATTTCTTCTGTGTCGTTACTGCTGCTATTCTGTATTTGAAAGTTCATTTTTGATTTTCTTTTTAATTTTCTTTTATTTTTGAAGCGAGTCGGTTACAATGACAATAGATATTTTGTTGTTTCAAGAAATTGTTTTATTCTATCCAAAAGTTCCCAACAGAATAGGTTTTTGCTGTTCCGCTAATAATAACTCGGTCACCTTTGTCTTCACAATATAGTTTGCCCATTCGTTCCGAAACTTGTTGCCCATAAAGTACTTTTTTATCGAGTCTTTTTGACCAAAATGGCACTAAAGAACAATGAGCAGAACCTGTTACAGGATCTTCTAAAATGGAGGCTTGTGGTGTGAAAAAACGAGAAACGAAATCACAGTCATCTCCAATTGCTGTTACAATTACGCCGCCTGGATCAAGGTTGATTTGGTCAAATAATTGTCGGTCAATTTTAATATTTCTGATGGCTGTTTCGTTTTCATAAACCAAAACATAGTCTCTTGATTTTAAAATTTCCCTAGGTTGGATATTTAAAGATTTTGAAATTGTCTCGGGTAAAGAATCTGCAATAGGCATTCTTGATGGGAAGTCCATTTTGTATAGTCCATCTTCAACTTTAACAATTAAGTCGCCACTTAATGTTTCGAAAACAATTTCATCTTTTTTGTAATCTAAAATTGTCTTTAAGCAATGTGCTGTTGCAAGTGTGGCGTGACCGCACAAATCCATTTCAATTTCTGGCGTAAACCATCGCAAATGGATTTTTTCTCCTTTATCTACAAAAAAAGCGGTTTCTGCAACGGCATTTTCTTTAGTTATTTTCAACAAAATGTCGTCTGATAACCAATTGTCAAGAGGCACCACACAAGCAGGATTTCCACCAAAAATGGTATCTGTAAATGCGTCAATTTGGTAAAGTTTTAATTCCATTTTTCTTTTTATTTTATAATAAACAGCATATGGTCAATTTCTTTTTTGAAAAGACTATATGCTGTGATTTTTGTTAATTATGCATCAACAAGTATCACTTGACCAGTAATAAATCCATCAACCGAGCGTTCAAACGCTTTACCAACCAATGCACTTGGTACAGGTTGAAATCCTGGCATCATATCGCCATAAACATCCCAAGCTTCTGCTAAAACTGTTGGATTTACTGAATTTACACGAATACCTCTTGGCATTTCGAAGGCTACACATTTTACAAAGGTATCAATGGCACCACTTGTAGTTGCATCTGCAATGGCAAAAGGAATAGGTTTTAAATTTAGTATACCTGTAATAAGCGTAAAGGAACCTTTATCAGCAATGTATTCCTGACCTATTCTAACAATATTGATTTGCCCCATCATTTTACTCATTACTGTAGTCATCCATTGCGCTTCAGTCATTTCCTCGAAGGTTGCATATTCACATACGCCAACTGTATTCACAACTGCATCAAAGTGACCAACCTCCTTGAATAATTTTCTCAAAGATTCTTCACTGGTAATGTCAACTTGGTAGTCGCAACCGTCTTTTGAACGACCAGCTGTAATCACTTTGTGTTTTCCTAAACCTGTAAGTGCTGCTTTTCCCATTTTCCCATTAGCACCTATTAAAATTACTGTTTTCATATATTTAATTATTTTTAATTTGAAGTGCAAAATTACACTCCTGTCATACTATTCAAGTAGGACATTTGTCTAATAATTAAATTGATGCTCTTATTCTACTTAAATGTCTTTGAGTAATTCCAAGATAGGAAGCTATGTAGTGAAGTGGAATTTGTTGCACAAATTGTGGATGGTTGTTTATCAAATCTACATATCGTTTTTGGGCGTTGGATTTTTGATGATTAAATATCCATTTTTCGAGTTCAACATATTCTTTTTCAGCAATTATTTTTAAAAAATTCAACCATTTATTGTTTGATTCCGCAAGGTTTTCTAATTCTTTTTTTGAAATTGAAATTATTTCAGAATCTGTTAAAGCTTGTAAATTTTCTTCTGATTTATTCTGTGTAATAAATGAAGAATAAGCCACTAATAACGAATTAGGAAAGGTAAAGCAATAGGTTATTTCTTCGTCATTATTAGAATAATAGAATGAACGAAAAATACCAAAATTCACGAAGGAAAGCGTGGTACAGATTTCATCTTGTTTAATGAAAAAATCTCCTTTTTTTATCGTAGAAATAGTCGCTAAACTTATAAATTCATTTATTTCACTATCTGTAAATAAATTGTATTGTTTTAAGTATTCCAACAGTTGATTTTTCTCTAACATAGTACTTGTTTTAAGCTTTAATTCTATAATTCGTATTTATATTTTGCTGCTTTGCAAAGTTAGCAATTACAAGTGTAGAATTTTAAATTCCTTTCAAATCATTGATGATATAAAAAATATGACATTGATTTACTGGCTGTTTTTCTATAAAATCATTTGTACTTAGTTTATTAAAAGACTTTACTTTCTCCATCATTTGGAATAAAAACCTTGTCAGAAAGTCCAATTTTTGAAACTTCTGCTTCTACTTGTTTTCTTGTTGTTGGGCAATGATTTACTGCTTCTAGATGATTGGCAATTACTTGATTTGGTGCGTTTTTTACGAATTTTAATATGTCGTCCATTCGCATTAGTAAAGGTTGAAAGATATCCAATTGAGCTGTTCCACAAGCCACAACAGCAATTTCTGGTTTTAATTGCGTTAGTACTTTATGCACATTGTCTGTGTAAATGGTATCTGCACTTAAATATATTGATTTTTCATTAGGTAATTCAATGTGAAAACCCATTACATTTCCCATTGGTTTGGCAACAAATCCGTAACCGTGTACTGCTGGAATACCTTGAATTTTCCCATCTAAAAAAAGACTTTCTTTCCAATATTCAACAGTTTGAGATACACTTAATCCTTTTTTTCTTAATGTGGCTTCGTCCTTTATACTACAAATAACAGGAATTTGTTTAGAGCGAAGAAAATTCTCTGCTTCTTTATCCAAATGGTCAGGATGCAGATGTGTTATTAAACAATGTGTGGTTTTTTCCACGATATTCATTGCATTGGTTGGTAAATCTACAATTGGATTTCGTTGTGGTTTAAAACGAAAAAGCGTAAAAGTTGGTCCTGCTGTTCCTTTTTTTCCGAGCATTGGGTCAACTAAAATTACTTTATCTTTAGTTTCTATAACCAATGTTGCATTTCGTAAATGATGTACTTTCATTATTCTTTATTTTTAAATTGAAAGTGCAAAATTGTCAAATGTAATAATGTTTTCCATTGATTGAAATCAAGAAATTATATTCTTTTTCTAATTCTGCTCAATGTTTCAGGTGTAATACCTAAATAGGAAGCAATATGATATTGTGGAATTTGAAGTAACCAATCAGGTTTTGTCTTCATAATATCGAGATATAATTCTTCAGCAGTATTTACAAAATGGTTGAACTCTTCACTTTCCTTATTAACAACTATTCTTTGGAAAATAGTTTCAATAAATAGTTTGCCACATTTATATTGGTCAGTAAAACTCAAGAATTTTTCTTTGGATAAAATTCTCAAATCTACATCGGTCAAACATTCTTGATGCTTTCTTGTTGCTGTAGAATGTGTAAACGAAGAAAAGTCGGTTATAAAACCTGAATTTGTATAAAAATTTATATTTTTTTCCTTGTTGTTAGTTGCATAAAATTCCCGAATAATGCCTTGGTCTAAAAAACGAAGTTCATTTTCTGTAGTTCCATTTTCCAAAATGATTTCCCCTTTTTTGTATGATTTAATAACAAAAGTATTTACAAATTCTTCTAAACCTTCTTTATTAAAAGGAAATTCATTGCTAAAAAATAAAGATAATTTGTCTGCTTCTGTCATTAATATTTTTTTAGTTGTTTCTGCGGTTCGGCAAAATTGCCACCAACGTTTCGCGGCTTGAAAATTGTGGCGAAAACCCAACACCAAGCCTTCACAAATATACACAAAACTTTAAATTTAGCAACTGCGCCATTTCAAAAATTCCC
>NZ_WIBH01000022.1:0-4901 GCF_009495795.1 Flavobacterium sp. LMO6
ACAGCGGTTTAAAAATATGGCTGGTTTCGGGATTTTTTGAAATGGCGCAGTTGCTCAATTTAAAGTTTTGTGTATATTTGTGTTGGCTTGGTGTTGGGTTTTCGCCACATTTTTAAGCCGCGAAACGTTACCAGTAATATGAAGAAAACTCTGCTAATAATAACATTTTTACTTTCAATTAAATTTTATTCTCAAGAAATAATAGAATTTAATAAGGGTGAGTTTTCATTTTATTTAACAAAAGATTGTAAAATCGGTGAATGTAAAATCAGTAAAATAATTGTCTTTAAAAGCGGAGAATTTATTCAAGAAATAACACCAAGCGAAAATCATTTTTCCTCATTCATAAATAATAAAAGTCTAATGGAAATTGAAGATGTAAATTTCGATAATCAGTTAGATTTTAGAATCATTAAATTTATTCCAGACGATATAATCTCATCAATATATTGGATTTTTAATACAAAAACCCAATTATTTGAAAAAAACACAGATTATGAAAAAATTATATTTCCTGAATTTGATTATGAAAAAAAAATAATCATTTCATCATGGCGAGATTATATTCGGTTTTACAAAGATTATTACAAACTAGAAAATGAAATTCCAATTCTTATTGAACGACATATAACTCAACCTAATAAAAATAGAGTTATTGAAGTTGAAATTTGGAAAATAGTGAACGGAGAGTTAAAACTAGTAAGTACAAAACAAAAATAAATACTACTGGTAACAGCCGTTTGTAGCAATTACTAAGCTTGGCTTGTGTTCGGAATTTTCTCCGAAAATTCCACGAGGAGTTTTGTACTTGTAATCTTTTGTTATAAATTTACGCAACTGCCACAAGCGGCAACACGTTAGCAGTAACTTTCTGAAAACCGCGAATTAACTGAAAACCTAAAGGAAAAATAAATGAAAAATGTTCCGAAAATATTTGCCTCCATTTTGCTTTTACTCATAATTTGGTCAACATACGTTTTTTTAAATTTTCCTAACAAAGAAAAAATAAAAGCAAAACTAAAAGACAATTATTCTGAAAATGTAACTCCTGAAAAGAATAATATTGAAAAATTAATAAAATTAGATAAAGATAATAAACGAACAATTTTACTTGGAAAAGCGGAAAGTTCAAAAATGTATAAAAGTTGGTTTCCGTTTACAACTCATAAATTTGGGAAAAATGAAACGGAAAAAATATTGAAAATCTTAAATGATGGAAGTAATTATATTTGGGGAGAAATTGGAACTCCATATTATGACCAAATAATAGTATTTTTCGACAAAGAAGAAAATGAAATCGGTTATGTGAATATAAGTTTGGACGGACAAATTGATGTTTTTCCGAATATTGCATTAACTAAATGGGGTTGTTTAAGTGATAAAGGATTCCGAGAATTAGTTACTGTGATTAGAATAGAATAAAAAGTGAAAATAAAAGCTACTGCTAACCGCGGTTTGCTTCAATGGCTACTTCCGGATTTTCCTACGGAAAATCCGCTGCTGAATGGAATGTTTTGTTATATTTGTAATGGCTTGGTGTTGGTTCAACGCCACTGAAAGCAAGCCACATAACGTTAGCCGTCAGTTTGGTAGAACGCAGAAAAAATGTCAAAAAAATGAATTTAAAAATATTAATTTTAATCTTATTTACACCTTTTCTTTTCGCTCAAGAGGAACCAGTTGTCTATGAAAATGATGCAAAAGCATATTACAACGAAAATTATAATTGGGATTCAAACGAACTCTCGTTTTGTGATTTAACTATCTCGCCAGATTCAACTTTTAGTTTTTACTGTAGACCTAATATAAGTTGTTGGACTTGGTTCGAAATCAAAGGAAATTGGAAAAAAGAAAATAATATTTATACTTTTTTAAGTCAATATGAAGTTTCTGAAAATAATACAAGACTTACATTTAACAAAGATTTGACAAAAAAATACTTATTGAAATTTAGAACTGATAAAAAATCTGAACTTAAAAATAGAAATATCAAAATAGAATATATTTATGATTATGATGCGAAAATAGACGACGTTGAAAAAACTATGCGTTTTGACAGCAATAACTCGATTGAAATTCCTTTCAAAGAGATTCCAAATCATAAAAAACTTGCATCTATAAAAATTGAATATTATCTAAGCGAAAGTGAAAAAAGATATGTATACATTACTGAAGGAAAAACTGTAAATGAGAAAGAAAAAGATATTCCTAATATTGTAGAAATTGAATTTGTTGAAAAGCCGTTAAATGAAATAGTTTATAGAACTACTATTGGAAAATTAGAAGGTGAAAAATTAGAAATTATTTCAAATGTAAAAACTAAAACAAGTCTTTCTGAAAATTTGAATGAAATAAGTTTTGAAAAATATTATGAATTACGAAAATAAAACCGAACGGCTAACAGCGGTTTGCTTCAATGGCTACTTCCGGATTTTCCTACGGAAAATCCGCTGCTGAATGGAATGTTTTATTATATTTGTAATGGCTTGGTGTTGGTGCAACGCCACTGAGAGCAAGCCGCGAAACGTTAGTGGCTATTTTTTGAAAACTGCATCTATGAAACTGAGAATCATAAATTTAATATTTACTTTTTTATTCATAAGTTCAATTTGTTTTGGACAAAAAAAGAATACAATTTTTTATTTGGAAGATAATGACAAACTAAATATTGTTCTAAATGGAAAAGTTGAAAAAATCTACATAAAAAATGAGAATGTTCAATATAAATCATCCGACTCGATAATTTATAAATTTAAAAAAAATGGGCTTCCTGAAAAAATAACATATTATGGTCTAGGCTTTAATGCTGTATTTGAAAAACTAGTAAATGAGGAAGTTCAGTATGAATTTAAAGAAAATAAACTTTTATCAAAACTAAACAAACTCAGTTTTGGAAACGACGGCGAAATTTATGAATATGATGAAAATTTGAATTTGATATCAGAAAAGAGTTATATGTCTAATATTTTAGTAAAAGAAACTCTATTGAAATATGATAATAAAAATCGAAAAGTTGAAAAAAGCGAATATTTATATGGTGGTTTTAGTACTTATAATCCATCGACACAAGAGGGAAAATCTAAATATTTACAAGAAGTAGAAAAATACGAATATAACTCTCAAGATAAAGTTAGTGTAAAAACGACATTTCGATTTAGAGAAAATAAAACTGTGCAACTTACAAGTTACAAATATGATGAAAATGGTAATTTAATTGAAGAAGGAAATTGCATTAGTTATGGTGAACCAAATTGTGAAATAAAACCAGTATTTGGTTTTGTATACAATTCAAAAAATTTAATCACTAAAAAATTCCAATTCGCAAAATTTTCACCTCATAACACAGAAGAATATTATCTATATGACGAAAAAGGTAATAATACAGAAGTAAAAGGACTTTACATTTATCCTGATAAAGAACCTATTATTGGTTTTCAAGACAAATATGAATATGATGAATTTGGCAATAAAATTAAAGATGAAGAAATTGTTGGAAAGTATAGAATGTTAGGCTTTGAAAAATATAAAACTCAAACTACAGAATATGACAAATTTCAAAATATTTTGCGAGAAGAATATATAACTTCAGAAGGTTCAACAATAAAAGTTATTAATAAAAAATATACCTATGACAAAAATGGAAATTGGACAAAAATGGAAACTTTTGAAGGAAAAAATAATAAAGAATTAAAATTAACTGAAACTTCTAAAAGAGAAATTAACTACTTCTAAATTAAAACAGCCACTAACAGCGGTTTCAAGAAATGGCGAGGCTCGGGATTTATCTGAAATGGAAAAGGTTATTAATTTAAAGTTTTGTTTAAATTTGTGAAGGCTTGGTCTTGGTTCATCGCCACTTCATGAAGCCGCAGAACGTTATAAACAATTATAGCAAAGTGCATTGTATAGAATTATTATTTTCAATAGATTTTAATGCACAGTCTAAAATATGTTTTCCTACGTTTGGCTCTACACTATTTCTTAATAATAAAGCCCCATTTATCCTTGGTATTGGTATTCCTAAATATTCACTAAGTTCTTCTTTTGTACTTCTTGAAACATCTATGTTTTTTACTTCTAATTGTTCTACTTTAAAATTAGTCCAATAAGGGTGTCTGCCTATCATTATGCTTGGTTGTATTAAATAATCGTAATAAGGAACAACATTTTCTATTGCATATTTTCCTTTAAACCAACTTTTTAAAAGTATTATTTGTTGGTATAAACTCATTTCAGCATACCTTTTTTCTTTTTGCGAATAACAAAGTCTGCTATGACTTGGACAAGGCGGGGAACTCCAGATAAAATCATAGTTTTGATAATTATGAAGTAGAAATTGATGACTATCAGTTTGTATAACTTCATCATTTGGAAATTTATATTTATACTCACTCGCAATGTCGCTATTTATTTCAATTGCTGTTATTTCGTGTTCATCCCCCCATAAAGTTCTGTTACCTCCTATACCAGCATATAAATTTAATATTTTCATAAAATAACTGTTTATAACAATGGTTTGTAGCAAAACTACTTTAGGCTACTTTGCCATCGTTGGTTAATAATTCTTTTGTACTTGTTGTGTGTGTTTTTAATTCTACGTTCTGCTACAAGCCATAAAACGTTAAATGCAATATATTTTCCGAACTTACACTGAACGCTTCGCTCCTATTTTTCGTTATATAATTTCTAAAAATGTAGCCGAAAAATTTTGCGTGATAAGTGAAATCTGAACCGAACTTTGCCGAAAAACTTTGTGTTGAAAATACGTTGCGTGAAACTAAAATTTGCGCGACAGACGAAGTTTGCGTGACATTGGAAAGCCGAAAACGAACTTTGCTGATAAACGTTGTGTTTTTTTAAGTTCCGAAAATATAATACTGCATTTAACAGCGGTTTAAAAA
>NZ_WIBH01000023.1:0-4726 GCF_009495795.1 Flavobacterium sp. LMO6
GTGTTGGTAATTGTGCTGCATTGCTAAAACTTGCTGATGCTAATGAAGTACATCCACCATTGGTTGCTGTTACGGTATAACTTGTTCCAACTGTCATGCCTGAGATTACTCCTGCAACTCCTACTGTTGGTCCTGCTGGTGTAAAGGCATACGTGTTAGAAGCGCTGTAATTTGATATTGTTGAACTTCCTGCAGCAGAACAACTAGCAGCTACTGATGTGATAGTTGGTACTGGTGGTGTTGGTAATTGAGCAGCATTACTAAAACTTGCTGATGCTACTGAAGTACATCCACCATTGGTTGCTGTTACTGTATAACTTGTTCCAACTGTCATGCCTGAGATTACTCCTGCAACTCCAACTGTTGGTCCTGCTGGTGTAAATGCATACGTGTTAGATGCGCTATAGTTTGATATTGTTGAACTTCCGGTTGCTGAACAACTAGCAGCTACTGATGTAATAGTTGGTGTTGCTGGTGTTGGTAAAATTGTAAAACATTCTTGAACTGTAGTACCACATGATGCAATTGAAGTAACATCAGCAGTAATTACTATTTGATCGATTGAAATTGGTGGATCAATACTTGAACTAGCATCATTTTGCCATCTTACTCTAAATCTAAGATTTGCTTGATTATCCCATAAAGGATCTGTTCTAAAATCAGACAACCATGTTGTCTGTCTTCTTAGTTTGGCTCCAGCTTGTACCCAAGTAGTTCCTCCGTTTATACTGTATTCTATACTACCAAAATCATCTGAACCACTTGCATTTGTTTCTCCTTGGGCTAACCAATAAAAATTAAAAATAACGTTGGATTTTCCAACAGTATTGATAACCGTATTTAGAGTAGCTTTTTGATCCGATATTTGTCCATCAAAATTTGCATTATTTGGAATAAAGTTAACAGAACCTGGTCCGCATGTAGCTCCAGTTGTTGTAGTTGCTTTAATATGTAAATAATTACTATTTGGACTTGATGTAACCGCTGCAGGTTGATTTGGAACATTAGGAACTGTAAAAGTTCCTAATCCTGTCACACAACTTCCTCCTAAATAATCATTATTTAGTACAAAAATATTTGGTCCATTAGAATTATCTAAAGTCCAATTTCCTAATCCTGATTCAAAAGTTTCAGTGAATAAAGTTTGAGTAACAACACCTCCTAAAGAATTTGGAGAAGTTACATCAACACAATAAGTACCTGCTGGTAAACCTGTTAAACTAGTATTTGTAGTTAATGGAGTTTGAAAACCTGCAGGAAATGTATAACCAGAAGGACCACTTACCCAATTAAAAGTAGTACCGGTAGGTAATATAGAAGATAATAAAATAGAGCCTGGAGAACAATTTACAACTGTAGATGTATATGTTGCAGGTGTACCTGCAGTAATTGAAACATTTACTTGTGTTCTTGTACTTTCACATCCACCCACTGTTTGAGAAACCCAATAGGATGTTGCTGCTGTTAAAACTGGAGTAGTATATGGATTTCCAGTAAATATTGAACTACCTCCAGAAGAAGCGGTATACCAATTAACAGTACCTGTAACCGCTGATGCTGTTAAGGTAGCTGTTTGCCCTGAACAAATTGATAAATTGGTTGTGATTGGTGCACTTGGACCTGTCACTGTAACATTCATCGTTCTGGTTAAAGTACAATGATTTGGTGCAGCTAATCCATTATCCCAAGTATAAGTAATTGTATGAGAACCTACTCCTGCAACTTGCGGATCAAATACACCTATACCTCTGTCATCTGTATAATCATCACCAACAGAACCTGCAGGAGCAGGATCAAATCCATTTGAAACACCCGGACCTGAATAACTTCCGGTTCCTTGGAAAAACAATAATCCTGTTTTTAAAGATTCTGCACCAGCAGTAATTATCCATGTTCCAGTAGCCAATACAACTCCTGAAGTGTTGTCTGTAATTGTATACGTATAATTACCACTAGCTACATTGGTTTTATCTAAAGAATAATAGCAACCAGTAGGTCGTAAAAAATAATTATTAGATACTCCGCCAGCAGGAACTGTTAATGTCTCTACTAAAACATTAGCAGAATTATATCGATAAATAACTAAATTATTTAAATTACCCGTATTTGCAACTATTTCAATATTAACCGAATTAAATGGTAAACCTGAATCAAATGTTACTGGAAAGGTATCTGGTCCTAAAAATACCGCTGCATCTGAACAAGCAAAAGCTGTTTTAGTAATTGGATTTAATAAAAGATCATCAGAATACATTTGAATTTGATAATCTTGACAAGATATTGCAATTGGAGTTGGCGAATAATAAGACGTACAATTATCTTGAATAGTACATCCAGCTATTGGAGCATATGTAACCTCTACAATATAATTTCCTGGTGATAATCCTATCCATTCTGGATTTGAGAATGAAGAACCATTTGCGTTAGCAACAGTAGGAAGAATTTCGCTTCCTGAAACTCCGCAAAAAGCAATAGGATATAATTTAAATGATCTATTTGAAGAACATCCAACTCCAATATTTGAAGAAGCAACTAAACCTAAAATGCCAGAAGTATTTACTGTAACTGAGTGATATTGAACATAAGTGGTAGGCCCTATAATATCAGGAGTCATGTTGTTCATATTGCTGCAATTATTAGTATTTGCAGTAGCATATGAAGTATATGGTCCAGCAATTGGGCAGGTTGGAATTGCACAGCTACCACAAACTTGAGGTAAAACTACGACCGTTGTTGTAGCAGTTCCACAAGCAGTTGGAACAGAAACAGTATATGTTCCTGGTGTACTTGTACTAGGTGTAACTTGTCCTGTTGTTGTATTTATAGTTAAACCAGCAGGGGTAGCTGAATAGCTACCAGAAACAGGTCCGTTTGTAACTGTAACATTAGAAGCCCCTGCATTAGGTAAAAAAGGACTTCCTGCATAATTTATTGTTGTTGCTGTTCCACCGTTTACTGTTACTATAATATCTTGTGTACATGTTGTAACTCCATCAGTTAATGTTGCTCTATATGTAGTTGTTACAGCAGGAGAAACAGATATAGAAGTTGAAGGTGTTGTTGTAGTAGCAATTACAGTATTTGTAGATAAATCTGTAATTGTTAAAGTAGCAGTTGCATACCTTGTTATTCTAACATTATCTAACCCCCAACTATCTTGAGTTGCAGAAGTAGATTGTCTCTGCGTCCAACGAAATTTAGTATTTGCTGATAATGCTGCCGCTGGTAACGGTACAGTTGTTGTATTCCAATCATAAACATAAGTACCACAACCAATGTTTGCTGCAGAAGGAAAATTACTTTCAACACTCGGAAACATTAATTTTAAATTATTCCAAGAAGTTCCCCCATCAGTAGAATATTGTACATAAACTCCTTCATTATCATCTAAAGCTTCACATCCATTTCCTCCATTATCATCTGAGGCTTCTCTAAAATCAAAACTTAAATAACCACCACCACTAACATCATAAGAAGTTGTTTCTAACGTTCTTGGAGCAGCAGCATTTTGCATCCATACAAAAATTGAATTATCTGTATTGCTTGTAGTATAACCATAATTTGGCTCACATGTTAAAACGCTTTGAAATGAAACTGACGCAGTACTAGACCATCCTGTACCAACAGAACTTGTATTAAAATCATTACTCATTAAAGGAACTCCTAAAACACCTGTCGCGCTTAAAAGAGAAGAACCTCCAACACAAATTGTACTTGGAGAAGCCGTTAAACTAACAGTGCATCCTGCAGATGCTTGTTTATAAGTAATAACTTGACCAACCCATCCTGCATAACCTGAAGGCCCCGTATATCTGAATGTTAATACACCTGATGCATTATTAGAACAAAATACTCCAGGACTCAAAACATCAGGTACACCTGGCGTACCCGTTTGACCTGTTCGATAAGGTGTTCCACCCGCATTATAATTTAAACTATAATCACCTCTTAATGTACCTATATTTCTTGAGGCTGTATTTGGACCGTCAAAAATTTCAAGATTTCCATTTGAAATAAAACTTGTAAAATCTACACAAACAGCTTCGCCTGCAGTTGCCGGACTTAAAGTAATTGTATAACTAGTATTCCCATCATTTCCCGCAGGACCTCCAGCATCATAAAACACTTCTCCACCTGAAACATTTACTGTTCCACCTTGACTAATTAAAATGTTTTGTGCCAATCCAGATATTCCTATCATGAAAATAAAAAGGCTGAATATATATTTCATATTTTTGGGTTTTGTTTAAAACTATTAAAGTTTATAATATTTAATTAAATGATAATCTTTATTTAATTATAAGGATAATCTTTTTTATAAATAATTTTTCAAATTTAAAAATCCATTTTTATAAAAAGTATTAAAAAAATACTACTTTTTGTAATTCAGATTTACATTTATATTTAAAGAATATCATATATATTTAGATTTAATATGATTTATAATTTTAATTCAGAATATTTATTATTAATTTTATTAAGATTTAAACTTAATTCTGAATTAAAATTATATTTTTCATTTCTTAGTTACATATTATTTATAGATTTATTCTATAATTTATTAAAAAAAGAAAGAGCACTACTTAAATTAAGTAATGCCCTTTCAACTAAAAATCAACTATAAACTATCTTTATTTCTTCATAATTAAGAATTCACTTCTTCTATTTTGCGCATGTTCTTCTTCTGTACATGATTTGCAAGCTACTTTTGGTTCGCTTTCCCCAA
>NZ_WIBH01000024.1:0-4055 GCF_009495795.1 Flavobacterium sp. LMO6
ATTTGTGATGGCTTGGTGCTGGTTTTTCGCCACAATTTTCAAGCCGCGAAACGTTGTGCAACATTAACCATTCAAACTCTAAATGACGATTAAGAAAATTTCAAATGGACTAAATTGGATTGGTGGTTTATCTGCAATTTGGCTTTTCGCTTATCCGAAATTTTACAGCATTTCCGTTTTGATAAATATTCTGATTCCTATTATCGGAATTTTATTTGCACTAAAACATCAAGGAAAAGTAGGAATTGATTATAGAAAGTGGGACAACACACCTATTCCGAAAATAGATTCGGCAATACTATTTCCATCATTCGCGTTAATTTTAAGAGCATTAATGGATTTTAAAATAATTGGATTCAAAAACATATTCATTTATGCTTTAATAATTAGTATTCCATTAATAATTATCTTGTTTTATGGAACAAAAGAATATCTAATTGTGAAAAAGATATTTACAGGAATAGTTTGGGCAATTTTATTCACATTTACTTTTGGTTTCGGAACAGCAATTTTGACAAATGCACTTCTCGACAAATCCAAACCTGAATTTTATAAAGCAAAAATCATAAATAAAGAGATTGAAAAAGGAAAAACAACTGCCTATAGAATTGACTTTGAGCCTTGGGGACCGATTTTAGAAAATGATTTAATGAGAGTTTCAAAAAAAGAATTTGACAAACTGAAAGTGAATGATTCTATTGAACTAGAATTAAGAAAAGGATTTTTAAAAATACAATGGATTACTAAAAAATAACGTTGCACAACCACCGTTTGTGGCAATTGCTAGTGTAGTGCTTTTTTGGAATTTTCTTCGAAAATTCTATGAGTAGTTTTGTACTTGTAAAGTTTTGTTATAAATTTACGCAACTGCCACAAGCGGCCTAACGTTAGTGGCAAGTTTAAAAACCAGTTCCGACAGACAAAATACGATGCTTAAAATGAAACGACTAAAAAAAATATTAATATTTACAGGGGCTTTAATCGCTTTGTTTGTGCTAATTTATTTATCAATATTTTGGACGACCAAATATTGGTTTTCGGACAATTATAAATTTGGACAATACACGTTATATACGAATTCAAAATTTGACAATTCTTCAGAGTTTCTTGAGAAAATAGACCAGCGATTGAGAGCCTGTGAACTATATGATGAAAAATTAGAGCATAATATTTATTTATTTTCATCAGAAAGAAAGTTTAAATTTTATGCAACTGTTGCGGGTTCAGGATATCCTGCACAAGGGTTTAATATGAATGCATTTAACAAAATATACATTTCCCGACCATTCATAGAACAAGTACATTCAGACAGAAAATCTGCAAATAAAATAGTACCCTATTCCGCAATGGAAGGCAATATTGAAGAAACCATTTGCCACGAAATAATTCATTCATTTGTTTACAATAAAATAGGAAGCAAAAGAGCTTCTTCATTACCGACTTGGAAGCAAGAAGGATACGCAGAATATGCAGCAAACCTTCTTCCCAAAAGCATTGACACGACTTACAATTTTAAAAATAGAGTTGAACTTTATAAAGACACTTCCTTTTGGGAGGGTAATCAATTCATCTTCGAATATTATGAAGCCGAAATCCTTGTTGAATTCTTAATTGATATTAAAAAAATGACATTTGACCAATTAATGGCTGACACTTTCACATATGACATAGCTGTAAAAGAATTAAATGAATACAAATTTTAAATGAACAAAAACATTCTAAAAATTAAACTATGAATTACGCTTGGATTGTAACTGTTATCCTTTTCTTTGCATTAACTCATTTAGTTGCAGAAAAGGTAGGAAAGAATAGAGAGATTGGTTACGGAAAAACTGTTTTATGGTCGCTACTTCTGACCCCAATTATTGCTTTTTTTATTGCCATATCAAGCCCGAAGCTAAATAAGCAATGATTTCGAGGTGCATTACAACGAACGAAAACCAGCCACTAACACGGGTTTGGCAAAAGTGGCGGTTCAGTGCTCCGCAGACACATTTGTGGTTAATCAAACATTGGTTCTCCGCATCAATATTTGTGGTAAAAATCGCCACCTTCGCCAAGCCCGAAAACGTTAGTAGCCATTTTAATGAGAAACTTATCAATCATATTTTCCATATTTATCAACACAGTAATTTTCGCACAAAATGCTGAAGAATCATTATTGAATTCACTAAAAAAAGAATTCAATCTAACTGAGTATGATAGGACATCAGAAATAATTGAATTTAATAAGGATACTATAATAGTTGCAGGTTATCTGGGAAATTCGACGATTTCTTCAAAAAAAAATATTATCTACAAAACAATCAATGGAGGAGAAAAATGGAAAGCGATTGAGTTTAGTGGTGATGCTTGGATTTACAATTTTTTTCACAAAAATGACGGTAAAATATGGATGGGTGGTTCTGATAATTACATTCATTATTCAAACGACTTTGGAGAAACTTGGAGTAAAAAACCAAAACCTTTCAATCCTGTGAACAGAGTTCTATCCATTTTTATGGTTGATTCTCTAAATGGAATTGCTGGCGGATTATCTAACGGATTAGCAATCACAAAAGATAATTGGAATACTACAAAACAAATAGAAACACCTATTGACCAAGGAAAGTTCAAAATCTTAAATCCTTCTTCAAGAAACAGAATCGATGAAATTGCCATTATAGATTCCATTATTTTAATTAATCAAAATGATTACATTTTTTACTCAAAAAGAGATTCAATTAATTGGACAAAGTTCAACATTCCAGTTGCTGGTTTTTCAATAAACCAAGAGAAATCAGAAATTACTTTACATAGTAGAAATGGTAAATCCTTTATTGTTGACAAGAAACTGGATTTAATAAAAGAAAGTCAAGGAGACTATTTATGGGAAAAAATTAAAAATGATAGCACTAACATTAACTTACAATCATTTTTCGAAAGTAAAATTAATTCTATAAATGTAACTTCTACGAAATGGCTATTTGACAAGCAAGTTCATATGGGTGCAATTTATAAGTCAGATATTCAAAAAGGTATCCTTATATATAAAAAAGGTAAGTTAATATTTAAAGCAAAAGGTTTTAATAAAAAAAGTTTAGAAATATCAAAAGATACTATTCAAACTTTATTACAAAATAAAAACCTTAAAGTAGAATTATCTGAATTATCAAAGTTTTTAGAATTTACACCTAATGATTTCAAAAACTACGAAATATTCGTTGAGGAAATAAAAAAAGAACGAGTTGAAAAGGAAAATTGGGGAGGAAATTTCACTTCTCAAATTGAATTGAGTAATCCACAATTTAGAAACTTTCAAAATCAAAGCAGTTATATAAAACAAAACTATATTTCATCTGTTTTTAATCAAGTCTATTTACCGTTCTTGTTAGGACAAGAAGAAATAGATTATATAGAATTGCGAATACAGAATAACGACGGAAAGGAAATTGTAATTGATAATAAAAAGGCGGTATTTTATTCTCTACCTTGGACAATAACGTATGACAATAAATCAATTGATACTTACAATCCGAAAATTAGTGAATTAGTAAGATGTATTTTACCAACCGAATTTAACAATTACAACAAATTGTTAGGTGGAGAAATGATTTTCAAACTGATTGAAGAGAAAATAATTGACAATTTGGAATATAAAAACGGCTACTAACACAGGTTTTGCAAGATTGCGGGTTTGGGGCTTAACTTAAAGTTTGTTTTGTATCTTTGAGTTTAGTGTTTAACCGAAAGTTTCGGGCTTCCTTAGTCCGCAACCTCGCAAAGCCTGGGAACGTTAAATGCAATATATTTTCCGAACTTACACTGAACGCTTCGCTCCTATTTTTCGTTATATAATTTCTAAAAATGTAGCCGAAAAATTTTGCGTGATAAGTGAAATCTGAACCGAACTTTGCCGAAAAACTTTGTGTTGAAAATACGTTGCGTGAAACTAAAATTTGCGCGACAGACGAAGTTTGCGTGACATTGGAAAGCCGAAAACGAACTTTGCTGATAAACGTTGTGTTTTTTTAAGTTCCGAAAATATAATACTGCATTTAACAGCGGTTTAAAAA
>NZ_WIBH01000025.1:0-3946 GCF_009495795.1 Flavobacterium sp. LMO6
AAAAATAGGAGAGAAGCTTTCGGCGTAAGTTCGGAAAATATGTTGCACACAACGTTCCGCAGCTTGGCGAAGTAGCGGATTTTGAAGCACTTAATTTCATTTTAGTACTAATGTTCATTTGAAAACCGAATGTTCAATTTAGCACTGAACCCGCCATTTTGCCAAACTGCTGTTATGCCCTAGTGCCTTTTATTTCAAGTGCTTGTCTATTAATTCGTTCCATTTTTCTTTATGTATTTTCTTTATTTCTGTGTCATTTTCAATAAGATTGCTATAGTTTTTTATGAACTCGTCTAATGAAGTAATCAAACGCATATAATACTTGATAGTTGGTAAAAGTCCATTTATAATAATTTGGCAACCGTGTTCTAATTTTAATTCATTTATCAAGTCTGCAATTTCTAAATTGTCGCTTTCTTTTATGCCGATGTAGGACAGAATGTAATATCTGTCTGGATTGTATCGAGCAATTTTTTCAATTGCAATTCTTACCATAGTTACATCAATTGCTTTGTCTAATTTTATTTCAATTGCTTCAAACAAGTTTTTCTTTTTGAAAATTTCAATGTCGCCTGCCGATTTTGAAGTTCTGTCTGATGCAGTATGACTACCCATTTCAGCTAAACTACATTCCTTGTACCTTCCAATTTCTTTGATTAGACTTTTATAGATTGCGAAAAAAGCCAAAACTGGAAGTTTTGAGCCTCCGTGAGTTGCATATTTAGTTCTAAAATGTTCGTCTAATGCTTTTATTATATTTTCAATTGTAAGTTTTTCAGGATTTTCTAACGGCACAATTGCTACAATTGCATCATTTTTTGATGATATTGCCTCGGCTAATAAAAGGCGAAGTACATTTGTAGCAGATGTTGGATTTTTCTCAACAAAGTCAAGAATATTTAAAAATGCTTCTTTGACTACTTTGTTACTAATTTTACCATTATAATCTAAATTGTAAGGATATGGCTGTTCCAAAGAACGAGTTAGCCAACCACTTTCAGCCATAGAGGGCAAACCAAGTTCTTTTAATGTTGGTGTAATGTGGACAAAGTCAATTGAACGACCCGAAAAACCACCTTTCATACTCGTTTGGTGTTTCCTAACATCTTGTTTTGGGTCTATAATTTTATGAGTAATCAATGTTACTAAAACAGTAAAAACTCCTTTTTGAGTATTAATCTTTTCTCCAATAGATTTAATAAAACCTATTGTTTCTTTGTTTACATCTTTTATGTTTTTAAGCGAATAAGAGAGTTTGTAAATCTCCAACAACTTGTCTTTGTGGTTCATCAATTAATAATTTTTGTTCGTTTATACTTTCGGCAATAGCTTTAATTACTGGAATTGCAACAGAGTTGCCAATTTGTTTATATTGTTCTCCAACATTTGAATGTTTTATAAAATTGGGCTGAAAGCCCATTATTTTATAACATTCATTTATTGTTAGTTTTCTAACTGCGTCTAACTCGGGAATGTAAATAAAAAACCTTCCTGCTGTTTCTTGCGATGGAATAGTTGGGTGAGTTCCGTCTATTGAATAAATTCTATTTGGCTGTCTGTGAACTCTTGAAAGGTGTTCGGTATTTTCTCTAACGCCTTTTTGCCAAATATTTTTATTTCTATAACCAACGAAAATCAAACCACTTTCTTGGTTTTTTGGTGTTTCAATTAATGTGTATTCTGATTTATCTATAAACTCAAAGTTACCCTCTGTGTCTAAAAAATCTCTCAATATTACTTTCTTTTTTCTTTTCAATTTTGCAAAATCAAAATAATGTTTTTTTGTAGCAATGATAAAAATTCGTTCTCTGTTTTGAGGAAGTCCAAAATCTTTTGCATTTAAAATTTTATGGGTTACGTTATAACCCAAATCCATTAATGCTTTTAATATGACTGTAAAAGTTCTTCCTTTATCGTGATGAATTAAATGTTTTACATTTTCTAAAACAACAACACCTGGTTGTTTTTTGTCAATTATTTGGCAAATGTCAAAAAATAAAGTTCCTCTCGTATCTTCAAAACCCATTTTTTTGCCTGATATACTGAAAGGTTGGCAAGGAAAACCACCCAATAAAATATCAAAGTCTGGAATGTCTGTCGGATTAATTTTTGTAATATCTCCAAAAGGTTTGTCGCCAAAGTTTGTTTCGTAAACTTGTTGGCATTGAGGATTTATTTCAGATGTGAATACGCATTTGAAACCTGCATCTTCAAAACCTTTTCTAAAACCTCCAATTCCTGCGAATAAGTCTATAAATTTATACTGCATCTTGATTTGCTTTTTGATATTTAATTTTTTCTTCTGCAACGATTAAAATATCATTAGCATAATCAACGTCTTTCAATTCGTAGATTATTTTATCTGAAAACCAGTCAATTAATAAATCTTGTTTAGGTAAATTGTAAAAGTCGGCAAGTTTAATAAGCTGTTCCTTTGTCGGTTTACGTTCTCCTTTTTCAAATTTACTAATCAAAGATTGGTCAATGTCAAGTTCGGAAGCAACTTTTCGTAAGATGAGTTTTTTCTCTTCTCGTGCCGATTTTAGTATTTCGCTTAAATTACTCATTTGGACAAATTTGTTTTAGACTAATGATGTCCAAAATTACAACTTTATTTTTATTTTGAGTTAAAAAATTCATATTTTTTTCTTTCGTTCATTTTCTGTGCGGTCGCTCGTGGCATTGGGCATAACGTCCCGCTACTACAGCGGGTTTGGGACTAAATTAAGCCCTATTTTCGGATTTGCCAAATCATCCCAAATACAAGACCAGCTTTCCATTAAGCCTATTGCCCAAATCCGTTGTAGTAGCTGTTGTAGGCAGGTTTTTATTCCATTAAATCAATTTTGTAACCAATTCCGATATCAAAAATTGGATATTCTTTATTTTTGTCATAGATAATAGGTTTTTCGAATTGTTTCCAATTCGATTCTGTTTCGTAATCAAATCTGAAGAATGTTTTAGTATTTTTTTCCCTTGCGGTAATTGGAATGTTTGGTAGAATCCATTTTATAAATTTTTTATCAGGATATTTTAAGTTGATGTCATAAGGCATTTCAGCAATTAATAAGTTATTTTCATCAACTTTTCCAATGAATGTTACTACAACAAACAAACCTTTTTCGGGAATTTTAATGCTTTTTTCAAACGTTGAGATAAAAGCATCATTTAAACGCTCTGAATTGATTATTTCATACTTATTGTAATCATATAAATTTTCTCCAGGTTTATCATCTACAGATTCTAATATTTCTACTTTTATCAACGTTTTATATGGATATTGTTTTTCTAGATAAGGACCTTTTGTTGCATCATTTGACTTTTTAAATAAAGGAATTTCAATACTTTTTAAGAAGTTTATTTTGTTATCAGGTGAATTTATTTTAAAAGCTAATTTTAAGCCAATTGCACTAAAATACATTTCTTTATAATTACTATGAACTTTTGGCTTTGAATTTATTGTTTTTAGTAATTTCAATTGTTCCTTTTTAATAACAATTTCATCTAAGTTTATGATTTTTGGGTTTAAAAGTACAATTGAGTTGTTTATTTTTTTTAAATCTATTTTTTTAGATTCATAAGAAACGTGAGATATTTCAATTGAATTAACATTCAAATCAGAAATCATAATGCTCCCATTTTCATTTGAAAAAACACCAAAGCCATTTAGGAAATTCACATTAGCGTACTTTATTGGCAAGTTTGATATGCTATCCAAAATTACTATTTTTGTATTTTGTGAATAAGAAAAAAAAATATTAAATACTGCAAATAAGGTAAATAAAAATTGTTTTTTCATTTTATAATTTTTTGGTTAGTTTCAATTTTTCTTGCGTTTTGCGTTAAACTTGCCTACAACGTTCTGCGGCTTGCTCTCAGTGGCGTTGCACTAACACCAAGCCATTACAAATATAACAAAACATTCCATTCAGCAGCGGATTTTCCG
>NZ_WIBH01000026.1:0-3848 GCF_009495795.1 Flavobacterium sp. LMO6
CAGATGCTAAATTATACATCTTTGATCGTTATGGTAAATTGTTAAAACAATTAAGTGCTACAGATGGAAGTAATGGTTGGGATGGAACGCATAATCAGCAATTGTTACCATCAACAGATTATTGGTTTTCATTAGATTACACAGAAAATGGAGTAGGAAAACAATTTAAAGCCCATTTTACTTTGAAAAGATAGTTTTAAATTATATCATTTAGGAGAGGATTAATCGTACGATTAATCCTCTCTTTTTTTATTTTCGGTTTAAATGCAAAAAAAACTGATAATGTGTTATTGTTATGTTAATTTTTTTTGTATTATTGTTAATAATAATGTAAAAAAATAGACTTCTAATGAAAAATATTTTTGCTTTTGTGTTGGTTTTATTAGCTTCTTCGCTAGTTAATGCCCAAAATTCTATTGAAAATAATTATAATTTGCCTCCAGGTGTTGTATTGCAAAAAAAAGGTGTGAAACAAAATGACCTTTCTTATAAATTAAATATCGTTAATTATCAAAATAATCAATTGGCTGATAATTTTTTAAGAAAGTTTACTTCTGAAGAAATTATTGAAATGGAGAATAATAAAGGTGAAGACTATTTTTATTATAAAAAAGCAAATGAATATTTTTTGTCTCTATCTGATAAAGTTAGAAAAATTTATACATATGATGAGCTTTGGTTTATCTACATGTTTGATCAAGATTTAAAGCAAAAATTAACTAAAATAAACTAGTAATAGTTTTTATATTAAATAAAGATTATGATTAAAAAATACTCCCTACTTTGGATTTTTATATTTTTCTCTTTTAGTATGTTCTCTCAAACATATACAATGTCTAATGGAGCAAACGGTACAGTTGCTACATGTTCTGGAACATTTGTCGATGATGGTGGTGGTGGGAATTATGCTAACAGTCAAAATAGTACTATAACTTTTTGTCCATCTACTCCTGGTGATATAGTTAAAATAGTTTTTAATACTTTTGATACTGAAGGAGGAGGAGGGCTTTGTACGGATTATTTAGATGTATGGTATGCAAATGCGGTAGGTGCTGTTGGAACCAATAATGATAGATTATGTGGAGCATTAGGAACTGCAACCCTTATTTCTACCAGTCCTGATGGTTGTATTTCATTACAATTTATTTCAAATAACAATACAAGACGAGCTGGTTGGTCTGCAACAATTTCATGTGCTACTCCATGTGTAACTCCCATAGCTGGTTTAGTTGATAGTTCAACGGTTAATATATGTCCTTCTACTGCAACTAATCCAGGAGCTTTAGCTGTTAATTTTAATGGTAGTGCTTCAAATGCGCCAGGAGGTTTTTCAATTTCTGCTTATGAATGGTCTTGGGGTGATGGTACAACTTCAACTACAGCTTCACCTAATACATCGCATACTTTTCCTGGTCCTGGGATTTATTCAGTTAGTTTGTCGGTAAGAAATAATAATACAGATATAGATCCGTTAGGTTGTCAAAGCACTAATGCTGCTACACGAGTTGTTCGGGTATTACCTCCCCCAGATTTTACAGGTTCATCACTAACTACATTTAATGTAAGTTGTGGAGATTCGGTTAATTTAAATGGATTAGCAACTTCACAAACTATGGCAACTAATCCATTATCTGTTTCTGGTAGTCCAATAGCATTACCTGATGGTAGTGGGGTAAATTATAACACGACTCTTGATTTTACTGGTCTTTTTCCAGTTGGAGCAACAATGACACCGGGTTGTTATCCTACTATAACTTTTGATTTAGAACATACTTATTCAGGTGATTTACAACTAACTTTAATATCGCCTACAGGTCAAAGTGTGTTGATTTATGATCAACATGGTAATGGAACTAATTTTGGTGTTTGTGCTAATCCTGCGGACGATGGAGTGGCTGGTTGTCCTGCTACTTATACGGTTGTAAATGCAGGCGGTGTTAACTGGACAGCTGCAGGTGTAACAACTGTTGCGCCTGTAAGTGGAACTTGTTCTTATACAGGTTTATGTGAAACAGGAGATAATTATATTTCTCAAACGTATAATTCTACAAACCCATTTACTTCATTAAACGGTGCAGATCTAAATGGAGTTTGGACATTAAGGGTAAGGGATAATATTTTTTTGGACGATGGTACAATAACGGGTTGGTCATTAGCATTTCCTGGTTCTTGTTATGCGAATGCAGAGTTTGTTACTCCAGATATTGCAACTTTAACATGGAGTAATAGTGGAGCAGGACCAGTTGTGCCAGCTCAAACTACAACTTCGACTATAGTAATAGATCCCGGACCAGGTGGTTGTCCTGCTCCAGGAACATGTGTTGGAAATCAATTAACTAATAACGTTACAGTTGGACCATTTTTAAATGCTGGTTCTTTCACATATACATTAACGGCTGTAGATGAATATGGTTGTAATTATGTTAGAAATGTTGCAGTAAATGTTGCAGCAGTTTGTCCTACAGCAGCCATTTCTTACACTGGATCACCATTTTGTTCAACTTCGCTACCAGTAAATGTAAATTTAACAGGAACAGGGTCATATACAACTGGAGTTTTTAGTGCTCCTGCAGGTTTATCAATTAATTCAGCTACAGGTCAAATCACACCTGCTACAAGTACCCCTGGTACATATACTGTTACATATACAATTGCACCAAATGCTTGTTGTGCTGTGCCAACCGTTACTACTACATCAGTTACAATTAGTGCTGGTCCTGTTCTTAGTACTTTGACTTCTAATTCGCCAATTTGCTCAGGTAACAACGCTGTATTTAATATTACTGGGACACCAAATGCTATAGTTAGTTATAATATTAATTTAGGTGCTTCACAAACTACAACAATAAATGCTGGAGGAACAGTAACAGTTACTGTACCTTCTGTTACAACTAATACAACATTTAATGCTATAAATATTGCTGCAGCAGGTACTCCGGTTACAGGTAATGGTCTGTCTGCTGTTGGAGGTATTACTCCAGCTAACTCTACGGGTGCAATTTCTGCCCTTGGAGCAGCTGCTGTGGCTGGAAATTGTACTCAATTAGATAATACAAATTTAGTTTTAACTATTACTTTACAACACACTGTTCCTGCTGGGACTTCAATAACTGTTAGTCTGGCTAGAGATAATGCTGCTGGTGATGTTACAGTTTCATCAGGAGGAAGTTCTGTTGTTTTTAATGGTGGTACTCTAGATTTATTAAGTCAAATTACAATTATTCCAACTGTATCTACAAATACAATTACTTTTACTCGTAATGCGGGTAGATTATGGATAGATGGTGTGCAGTATACCTTCACTCCGCCTGGTTGTTCATCAACTATTACTAATACTGCAACAGTTGTTGTAAATCCATTAAACACGATTGCCTCAGGAACAAATCAAACGGTTTGTATCAATAGTGCTATTACGAATATCGCTTTAGCAACAACAGGAGCTACAGGTGCAACATTTGCTGGATTGCCAGCAGGTGTTACAGGTTCATGGGCAGGTAATGTGGCTACCATTAGTGGTACACCAACTGTTTCAGGAACTTTTAACTATACTGTAACTACAACAGGAGGATGTCCACCAGCAACAACAATTGGAACTATTACTGTTACGCCATTAAATACAATTGCAGCAGGTACGAATCAAACGGTTTGTATCAATAGTGTTATTACGAATATTGCCTTAGCAACAACAGGAGCTACAGGCGCAACATTTGCTGGATTACCAGCTGGAGTTACAGGTTCATGGGCAGGTAATGTGGCAACCATTAGTGGTACACCAACTGTTTCAGGAACGTTCAACTATACTGTAACTACAACAGGAGGATGTCCACCAGCAACAGCTACCGGAACAA
>NZ_WIBH01000027.1:0-2745 GCF_009495795.1 Flavobacterium sp. LMO6
AACACCAAGCCATTACAAATATAACAAAACATTCCATTCAGCAGCGGATTTTCCGAAGGAAAATCCGGAAGTAGCCATTGAAGCAAACCGCTGTTAGCAGTAGTACATTTAAATCTTATCGAATTTACAAATTGTTTAAGTAATGTTCAAGCTTTTCTATCTCGATTGAGTTTACCGTGTCAATTATCATCTCCAACCCAATATAACTACCATATTTTTTTATTTTTTCAATAATTTCTGAAGAAAGTTTTTTACCAAGTCTCTTTTCAGAGGTTTCTATAATATACGTTTGCATATTTGAAGCTACTTTGTCCATAATTTATTCCGTTTGTTTGGTTTTAATACTAACAATTAATATAATTCTAAATCCTTTTTATCAATATATAAAGAATTCTTAATTGGATTATGGTTTTCTAAATCAAAATCATCGATATTTTTTTCAAATACTACTAAAACTTTTTCAGGATTGAAGTCTGCTTCTTCTATTACGATGCCTTTTTCACCAATCAGTTTCCAGTAATTTTCTCTAACTTTTACTTTAGTTGTAGGTTTTAAAGTTCCGTTAAAAGTTTTTAATTTAATTACTGTGTTTTTCTCCATTTAGTTTTGGTGTATTACTGCTAACGGTTTGCAGCTACCCGAAGGTGGCGATTTCGAAGCACTTCACTGTCAACCAAGCAGAAACTTTGATATGAAGCACAAAGCTTGATTTAACCACTGAATCGCCACTTTTGGGTAGGTGCTGTTATGGGCTGTGTTTTATCTTTTTATAAATTTCAAATTAGTTTCATCAATCCTAATTACATAAAGCCCAGTTGGCAATTGAGATACATCAATTACAAAATTGTCATTTACTACAAGTCCCGAATTGTAAAGTTTTCCAGTGTAATCAAAAATCTGATAGAATTCCCCAACTTTGGATTCAAATGTTTCTACTCGTAATTCCGTATCTGTTGGGTTCGGGAAAATTTTTATTTGTGATTGTTTAGTTATTGAATTTACCGAAGCAAGTGTAGTGCAATAAAACACGTTGACTTGCAAATCAGCTTGGGAAAAGGTGCAGATTCCTGTGGTGTGGCTTTGAAGTATTATGCCAAATGAATTGTCATTAACAATTGCTGGTGTTAAACTAGCAGACCACAGGTCTGAGGAGTTTCCCGATATATTTGTTGTAAATGCTGAAGCTGAATCTCGTTTTGCACTGCTAATGATGTTTCCATTGTAGGCTAAATACAGAGAGTCAATGGTGTTAGACCCAGTGTTACAACCTCCGTGTTTATGGGTCACTTCCACGCCTGTGATAGTAGCGCCAACAGGAATATTAAGATCTAGATCGTAAAAATAAAGTTGATTTGAAACATCGTTTGGGTTAATTAATTCAGCTATAGGCGAATTCGCAAAACCACTGCCGGTATATCCCAAGGGATTAGTAATGACATAAGAAACAAGTCCATTTGGAACAGGAATATTAGTAGCACTGTCAGGAATCCCAACATAATTAATAGGACTACAATCGCTATAAAATACTTCTATTTGCAAATCAGCTTGTTCAAAGGTGCAGATTCCTGTCGTGTGGCTTTGAAGTATTATGCCAAATGAATTGTCATTAACAATTGAAGGTGTTAAACTAGCAGACCACAAGTCTAAAGAGTTTCCCGATATATTTGTTGTAAATGCTGAAGCTGAATCTCGTTTTGCACTGCTAATGATGTTTCCATTGTAGGCTAAATACAGAGAGTCAATGGTGTTAGACCCAGTGTTACAACCTCCGTGTTTATGGGTCACTTCCACGCCTGTGATAGTAGCGCCAACAGGAATATTAAGATCTAGATCGTAAAAATAAAGTTGATTTGAAACATCGTTTGGGTTAATTAATTCAGCTATAGGCGAATTCGCAAAACCACTGCCGGTATATCCCAAGGGATTAGTAATGACATAAGAAACAAGTCCATTTGGAACAGGAATATTAGTAGCACTGTCAGGAATCCCAATAGAAGATGTTTGTGAAAAAGCACCTAGGCTTATCAATAAAAGAAATGTAGTTAGTGTTGTTTTCATTTTTAAAATTTTAAGTTTTACTAATTCATTAGACTAAAAATTGTCGATTGGTTCCTATTAAACTTGCCCATAACGTTTCACCAGCTTGCTTTCAGTGGCGAACCATCAAGACCAAGCCATTACAAATATAAAACAAAACTTTTAATTAAGCAACTGTGCTAAAACAAATATGCCTGAAGTCGCCATTGAAGCAAACTGTTGTTGCACACAGTATTTATTTTCACGAACTTAAATTTAGTATAAAATCGGTTTTCGTTTGCAATTTTCGGCAAAATTTGGCTTTTCAAGAGTTTTTGAATTCCAATTTTCGTTCAGTTTTCGCTTTTCACGACTTTCTCGAGTTTCCGTATTCCAACTTTTGGCAAAATTTGGTTTTTCACGCAATTTTTCGGCTTTCAATTGTCGATAATTATAAGTTTTCGGCACAAAATTGTCATTAAAATGCTAAAATCCGAGAATTGTCTTTAAAGGTTTTCAGTACAATTATTTTCGATTTTTTTAAGTTCGTTGCTTTTCTTTTCGGTAACAATTTTCTGTAAATTTGATGCGAAAAACCAACAAGAATAAGGTCTGCGTAAGTTCGGAAAATATATTGTGTGCAACGTTATGTGGCTTGCTTTCAGTGGCGTTGCACCAACACCAAGCCATTACAAATATAACAAAACATTCCATTCAGCAGCGGATTTT
>NZ_WIBH01000028.1:0-2643 GCF_009495795.1 Flavobacterium sp. LMO6
ATTTGTGAAGGCTTGGTGCTGGTTTTTCGCCACAATTTTCAAGCCGCGAAACGTTGTACATAATTTTAATGAAATGCTTAAATCAAATCTGTCATTAATATTTATTCTTTTTCAAATTGTTTTATTTGGTCAATCAAAAATTAATCAAATTGAACTAACATTTGATAAAAATAGTATTCCTGAAAAGATAAAAAAAATCACACAGTATAAATCTGACACAATTATAAATATTCGCGAATTTGATTCAGTAAAAAATTTAGTTTTTAGTTATTCAAATGAATATGTTGGTGAAAATTGGAATAACAAATATTTAACAACTATACGAGCAAATATTTTTGAAAAAAACAATAAAATATCAAAATCATATTATCTGCACTCTAACGCTGGAATAAATATTGATTACTATGAGTATGATAAAAATGGTTTTATTAAACAAAAATATTCGAGGAACAATAACTTTGAAGATGATGAAAAATTAACTAATACAAATCCATATTCATACATCTTTAAAATTGAATCAATAAGTGATCTGATAAATAATGATGAATTAATTAGAATTGAAAAAATTGCAGATAAATATTTAGAATTGGAAAAAGAATATGATTCTGTTGGTAATTTAATTAAAGAAATCTCTTTTAATAGTTTAAATCAAAAAGAATGGATTGAACATTCTTTTTATGATGATGACAATCATTTAATATATTCTGTTTCTGAAGAATCTCAAAATATATTTAATTTTTTATATTCTTATAATAAAAATAAGCTTTCACAAAGTGTAAGAATTTCTCAAGACAAAAACACACTTCTTAAAGAAGTTGATTATGTAATGCTATATGAATATGATAAAAAAGATAGACTGATAAAAGAAATTATAATACAAGATGGTCAAATTAAGTATAAATATGATTATAAATACGGTAAAGATAATTACATAAAAAAAATAATTACATATCTATATAACTCTCAAGAGCCATCTATAATTCAAGAATTTTATTATAATGAGAAAGGTAGTGTCATAAAGGAAAAAACAAAGGATTATAGAACAAATGAAAAAAATATAAATAAATATTTTTACAAATATGAATTCTATTAGAAAAACTATGTACAACAGCGGTTTGCTTCAATGGCTACTTCCGGATTTTCCTGCGGAAAATCCGCTGCTGAATGGAATGTTTTGTTATATTTGTAATGGCTTGGTGTTGGCTCAACGCCACTGAGAGCAAGCCACAGAACGTTGTAACACATTTTACCAAACCAAGAAAAATTGAGTAAATTAAGAAAATTAATAGACCAAATAACTGAATTCGGAATTAACCCGAAAGTTGAAACTTCAGACAAAATTGATGTCTTGAAAAAGTTATTAGTTGAAATTTATTCTGAATATCTAAATGTAGAATTTGAATTTGACAACAAAGAATATGATGAAGAGCCTGAATTTGATTACGCAAAAATAAGACAAAACGTAAAATCTAATTTTCCTGAATTTGATTGGTATAGTATGGTTTTGGATTTAAACGAAATGAAACCGAATGTAGAAATTGGAATTGGAGATGCTCTTGATGATTTAACTGATATTATAAAAGACTTACTAGCTGTAAAGTGGAAAATGGACAATACAAGTGACATGGATGCACTATGGGAATTTGATTTTTCTATGAGAGCTCATTCAGAACAACATTTAATTAACCTGTTGAAATTCATAAAAGAAAAAGAATAGTTAAAGATGCGCAAAAAGAATTTAAAGATTGTGAGACTTTATATTATTGGTTTAATATGTATTGTCAGCTATTTCTTTTTGGAGAATTCCGACTTGATTCCAGACCTCGTAGAAAAAATGAGTAAACTTCGTTATGGTGGATTTCCTACATTTTTTCTGACAGGATTATTGAAATATGGATTATTGATAATCGGAATAGGAATTATTATAATTCTGACTTTTCAGTTAATCAGAGAAAAAACAAAAAAGTAATTTAATAAATAAAAACGTGTTACAACAGCGGTTTGCTTCAATGGCTATTTCCGGATTTTCCTACGGAAAATCCGCTGCTGAATGGAATGTTTTGTTATATTTGTAATGGCTTGGTGTTGGTTCGACGCCACTGAAAGCAAGCCGCAGAACGTTGTGCAACACTTTGGAAAAACACATAATGAATCTAAAAACACTTATTTCGATAAAATTTATTTTATATATAATTGGTTTTTTAATAATTGCTTATTTTTCGAGTAATATTAATAATTCGTATAAGAATCTTGAAAACCAAAACGAAGAATTATTGAATCAAAAAAAATATTATGAAGCAATTCTAAAATTAGAAAAAAAAGACTCAATTGGGAGAAAAAATCTATATGAAATAATAGAAGCTGGAAATTACAAACTGAATCCTAAAAATGAAAATGAATTTAATTTATCTACAAATATTACAATCTTTATAATTTCTTTTTTATTGTTATCGTATATATTCAACTATCTAAATAACAAAATAGAGAAATTAAAAAGCGAAGAAACGGAAGAGGAAAAAATTAAAATGCTGTAAAAAAGCGATTGCACAACAGCGGTTTGCTTCAATGGCTACTTCCGGATTTTCCTTCGGAAAATCCGCTGCTGAATGGAATGTTTTGTTATATTTGTAATGGCTTGGTGTT
>NZ_WIBH01000029.1:0-2540 GCF_009495795.1 Flavobacterium sp. LMO6
ACTGTTACGCCATTAAACACGATTGCCTCAGGAACAAACCAAACGGTTTGTATCAATAGTGCTATCACGAATATTGCCTTAGCAACAACAGGAGCTACAGGCGCAACATTTACAGGATTACCACCAGGAGTTACTGGTTCATGGGCAGGAAATAATGTTACAATTACTGGTACTGCTACTTTAGCAGGAACGTTTAACTATACCGTAACTACAACAGGAGGGTGTCCACCAGCAACAGCTACCGGAACTATTACTGTTAATCCACTACCTCTTCCAGTTACAGGATTTAGTTATTCAACACCAGTTTGTATAAACAGTACAAATCCAACTCCAACTCCAGTAGCAGGATTTACTACAGGAGGTGTTTATAGTTCAACTTTAGGATTAACTATTAATAGTTCAACCGGAGAAATTGATTTAGCATCAAGTACTGCAGGAACATATACAGTTACTTATTTTTATGGAGCAACGGCTTGTGGTGCAGCAGGCAGTAGTACTTTTAATATTACTATACTTCCACAAAATGTCATTGCCTCAGGAACAAATCAAACGGTTTGTATCAATAGTGCTATTACGAATATTGCCTTAGCAACAACAGGAGCTACAGGCGCAACATTTGCTGGATTGCCAGCAGGTGTTACCGGTTCATGGGCAGGTAATGTGGCTACCATTAGTGGTACACCAACTGTTTCCGGAACTTTTAACTATACTGTAACTACAACAGGAGGATGTCCACCAGCAACAACAATTGGAACTATTACTGTTACGCCATTAAACACGATTGCCTCAGGAACAAACCAAACGGTTTGTATAAATAGTGCTATTACGAATATTACTTTAGCCACTACAGGAGCTACAGGCGCAACATTTGCTGGATTGCCAGCAGGAGTTACAGGTTCATGGTCAGGAAACGTTGCAACCATTAGTGGTACACCAACTGTTTCAGGAACGTTCAACTATACTGTAACTACAACAGGAGGATGTCCACCAGCAACAGCTACCGGAACAATCACTGTTACGCCATTAAACACGATTGCCTCAGGAACAAACCAAACGGTTTGTATCAATAGTGCTATCACGAATATTGCCTTAGCAACAACAGGAGCTACAGGCGCAACATTTGCTGGATTACCAGCAGGAGTTACAGGTTCGTGGGCAGGAAACGTTGCAACAATTATTGGTACACCAACTGTTTCAGGAACGTTTAACTATACTGTAACTACAACAGGAGGATGTCCACCAGCAACAGCTACTGGAACCATTACTGTTACGCCATTAAACACGATTGCTGCAGGTACGAATCAAACGGTTTGTATCAATAGTGCAATAACAAATATTACTTTAGCCACTACAGGTGCAACTGGAGCAACATTTGCTGGATTGCCAGCAGGCGTTACCGGTTCATGGTCAGGAAACGTTGCAACCATTATTGGTACACCAACTGTTTCAGGAACGTTTAATTATACTGTAACCACAACAGGAGGGTGTCCACCAGCAACAGCAACGGGAACAATTACAGTTGATATACCTAATACTGCTTCAATTTCGTATCCTTTGCCACTTTATTGTGTTGCTGAAGCTCCAGTAGCGGTAGTAATTACTGGAACAGGGAATTATACAGGTGGACAGTTTAGTGCAATTCCAGTAGGCTTGTCTATTAATGCAAGTTCTGGATTAATTACACCTGCTGCTAGTACACCAGGAACCTATCAGGTTAATTATTTGGTACCTAGTAATGGAGCTTGTTCTTCATTTATTGTTTCAACGACTATTACTATAGCACCAAGACCAACTATTACTAATGTTGCATTTAGTTCAAATATTTGTAATGGAAGTAGTACAGATATTGTATTAAGTAGTAATTTATTAGGAACAACTTATACTTGGAGTGCAACGATATCAAATATTACAGGTACCTATGTTACAAATGGAGATGAAACGAATATTAATCAAATAGCAACACTAACAGATACTGAGAATATTGGTACTATTACTATGGTTATAATTCCAAGAGCTAATGGATGCGATGGAACGCCGAGAACAATAGAAATTACGGTTAATCCTAATCCAGTAATTGAGAGCGTAAGTGTTTCTGATACTGCGGTTTGTTCGGGTTCAAATGTTCATGTAGATATTGTAGGTAATATAAGTGGAATTACTTACACATGGACAGCTATTACAAGTGGTGTAACTGTTGTAGGAGGAACTACTTCAGGAACAATCACAGCAACTTCTACAACAACAGGATTTGATTTACAAGTAATAACAAGTAACCCACTAGTAGCAGGAACCATTTATTTTGAAGTTAGCTCGGTTCGTAATGGTTGTACAGGTAATACATTACAGAGTGGAGTTGTAACTGTGAATCCAAATCCAGGATTGCCTATACCTTCTCCAATAAAAACAATATGTAGTGAAGAAGGTACTGATTTAATAGTTGATGTTTCTCCACTTATTTTAGGAACAGAATTAACATGGGAAGTACTAACAGTTGTAAATGTAACAGGAGCTAATCCAGGAACAGGCGTAGCGCCAGTTAC